>NZ_CBCSIW010000003.1:0-19429 GCF_965139575.1 Comamonas aquatilis
GGGCTGGGGCTGGGTAAATCCGAACCCATGCTTTCACCGGCGGCCAAAGCCGCCGCTGAAATGCCTGCTGCCAAGGACCCGATCATCAATACCGAAGAAACCTATGCCGCCCTGGTGCAGCAGATGCAGGCCAAGTCTTTGTGGTTTGCATCCCTGGCGCACCTGGACGCCATGGACAGGCAGTGGGGTGTCACAACCGAGTCGCGCCTGCTGCGAGCCGATGCACTGCGCAACGTGGGGCAATTGAGTGCCAGTACGGCGCTCTACCAAGGCTTGCTGGGCACCTCCAGGGATGGAGCTGCCCGCTACGGATTGGGCCGCGTTGCGGCGGAAAAAGGTGATTTCCGCAGTGCAGCCCAGCAAATGGAGCAGGCCCGCCTGAGCAACCCCGTGGATCCGCAACTGCTGACCGATCTGGGCTATGCCTATCTGCAGGCCCGCGATCTTGGTGCTGCACGCATGCCGCTGATGCAGGCCGCGCAGCTCAATCCCGAGGATGCACAAGCCAACGTCAACCTCAGCCTGTTTCTGATGATCAATGGCCAGAACCAGGAGGCCGAGCTTTTGATGAAGCAGCGCAAGCTGGATGCGCAAACCCAGCTGGCGGTGAAGCAGCAAGCCACCCAATGGCTGCAGGATTCAGCTAAAGCCCCCAAGCCCCAAGCAAGTGCTCCGGCGGTCGAAGCCAAGCCCAGCACCATGGTTGCGCAAAGCGCAAAGCCCGTAATTGCGGAGCAGGCCGCACAAGCGGCCGCCGTGGCCATTCAGTCCGTGGCTGCCTTGGCTCCCGCTACCCCTGCTCCGACCCAGAATATTCAAGCCGCACCCGCCGTGCCCGCCGCCCCGGCGACACGATGGATGGTGTCCGATACGCGTTTTGACTCCGCCAGGCCTGGCCGCCCTGGCTCTGAGGTCCAGGCTGTTGCTGCTTATGTTCTCCCGCCTGCGTTGGCAGCTGCCAGAGCAGACCTCTCGCCAGCGATTGCATCCATTGCGGCACCCATGGTGCATTCCGCCAAAGCGGCAGTTCAGCCCTCGGCTGCGCCGACATTGCTCACCGTATTGGCACCTTTAGAGGTGGCCGTGCCAAAGCCTGTTGCCACCTTGGTTCAGCCAGCGAAAAAGTCTGATTCACCTGCCGTCAGCTCGCAAGCAACTCCGGTGCTGCCTGCCGCTCCGGCCTCTCAGGTCGCACTCCAAGCCACGTCGCTTGGGCAAGGCATTCGTAGCCTCAAAACGGCTGATGAACCTGCTGTGGCCCCTGTGGTTGTTGCTTCATCGGGGGTTCGTCAGGTGGCGGCGGCCGCAAGCCAGGCGCAATCCGTTCAAGCCATCGTGCCTCGGCGTGCTGTGGCGGGCGGACTGTTTTTTGAAACAGCCGACGAGCCACAGGAGCGAAACATTCAACAAGCTGCAGCATTACCCCGCGAGCGCCCGGCAGAGAAGGCCTGGCCTTGAGATGACCGGGAACCAAGCAAGGAGAGCATCATGCAAAAGCAGTCAACATTCCGCGCAAATCTGGATAGCAGGCTGGCGTCAGTCGCGTTGCTGAGCAGTCTGCTGGCGGTGCCGCAACTGGCATCGGTGGCATATGCCCAGAGTGTCCCGCCGGTGGAGGCCAAAACGGCCTCGGCAGCGCTGGCGCAAAGCCCTGTGTCCCAGGCGTCGGCACAGATCAGTCAGATCAATCAGGCCGCTCCCCCACCCACGAATCGCGTGGGAGATGCCACCACTTATCTGCTGGCATTGCAGGCCGGTGGGCAGGTGGCATCGCGCAACATCCATCCGGTGACCAGCGATGTTGCCCAGCGCAGCTATCAGCGCTATCTGGAAAGCTTTACCCACAAGATTCCGGCATATAGCAACTCCAATATCCAGGGTTCTGGCGGCAGTCGCTAAGTTTCAAAGAGCCGCCCATGCGCCCACACAGTCCAGGTTTAAGCGAGGCTCGCACACGCCGTCAGTCCGGCTCGGTCGCCATGCTGGGCGCGCTATGGCTGATGGTGGCCGTCATTTGCCTGGCCACCATTGATATTGGCAATGTGTTCTGGCAAAAGCGGGAGTTGCAGAAGATTGCGGATTTGGCGGCATTGGCGGGGGCTCAGGCTGAAACTGCAGGTGATTGCCAAGTCAATGCAAAACGTATTGCGACCTTGAATGGAATGGCTGGTACACCGCTCGTGGAGTGCGGTAACTGGGCACCTGTTGTGGGAGTCGTGGACTCCAAGAGTTTCTTTGTCAGTGGTGCCACGCCCATGAATGCCAGTCGGGTCACCGCATCCCGCAACGTGCCTTATTTTTTTGTCTTTTCAGCAGGGGCGAGCAATAGTCGTGATGTGCAAGCAATGGCGACTGCTGCCCGCAGCAGGCCGTTGGTACAACTCAGAGTTAGAAGCAAGCTGATTGAAGTTGATGACAAGAAATCAGCCATCCTAAACCCCATCATTGGCGGTCTTTTGGGGGGGAGCCTGAATGTCTCTGCTGCTGGCTGGAATGGGCTGGCGAATGCTCAACTCTCATTGCTGGATTTCTTCAGAGAATTGGGGACGAAGAAAGGCCTGATCGATGTCAATGCCGCCGTCATCGATTACGAAAAAATTCTTGACACCAATATCTCGGCCCTGGACGTGATCGAGGTCATGCTCTCTGCGCTTCAGAAGCAAACCAATAGCAACAACGCCCCCCAGGCCGTGAGCGCAGCGATAACAGCCTTGGGCGCCATTGTTTCGGCCAACATATCCAAGGTTCAGCTCAAACTGCGGGACCTGCTGGATATCAAGTCAGGCACCTCTGATGCGGCTCTGCGGGCGCAACTGAACGCATTGAATGTTGTTCAACTGTTGGCGCAGGTTTCAGGGCAAAAGAGCGGTCTTGTGGTGAAGGGAAATGTTCTGGATCTTCCTGGGATCGGGGCCGTCAGGATCAGCCTGAAAGTGATTGAACCTCCGCAGTCGTCGGTGATGGCTTCACTGCCGTCGACGAGTGCGACATCTTTCGAAAATGCCGCTATTGCTGTCAAAACAGCACAGATTCAGGCGTTGATTTCTGCGGACCTCAAGGTACTGGATGGTCTCAGTGGCCTGGTCAATATCCTGGGAGGCTTGGTGGGCTTGCTGACTTCCGTGTCACCTCAATTGACTGAGATTCCCACGAGATTTGACCTGCATATAGAAGGTGTTGGCGGTCAGGCATGGGTGGAAAGTGGGCAATGCTCTCCGACAAAGCAGATGAAGGTGCATGCCGAGACATCCATTGCCAAGATTCGATTTGGCCGAATGGGCAATTCGGCTGATGAAGCACTGGCGAATGCCTACAGCAAGAATCCATCAAACTATCTGCAGCCGTTCAAGATCATTGATGTTGGACGTCAGCCTATTCTTTTGGGGGGGCTTCTAGGGATTCGAGAGGCTGGATACTATGGCGGAGTGGGGCTGAAGATTGATACCGCTGCGGCATTGAAAAACAGCAAAATTTTAAATCTTGCGGCTCCCGATACCTTGCTACCCTTGAACAGCACAAAAGAGGCGTTCCAGAATTTCAGCATGACGGGAATCATCGCAAGCCTGCAGAGCTTGCTCAGTTCCGACGCGCTTCAGGTCATTCAACCGCCGACAGGAAGTAGTCCACTTGCCGGGCTCGTGGGGCTGGTGAACAATATTTTGGCGGAAGTGCTCAAGTCGCTCTCGAGCATCGTCGGCAAGATACTTGCGCCTTTGTTGGACCCCGTGCTGGATCAACTGCTGGGCCTGCTTGGCATTGATGTGGCCCAGGTCCAGGTCGAAGGTCGTATGGACTGCGGAGCGGTCGAGTTGGTTTACTGAGTGTGGTGCAACTGCAGATGAATTCTCTGCAGCGCATAAGCGGTCGTGGCTTGTCTTATGTGGTGTCGGCTGTCGGTAAGATTTAGCAAGGTGCTATGGATCACACCCTCCATGCACCACCCCACCCAAACCGTCCCCACAGGCTTTTCCGCAGAGCCGCCGCTTGGCCCAGCAATCCCTGTCACCGCAATGCTGACCTGTGCGCGTGAGCGGCGAATGGCACCTTCGGCCATGGCGCGCACCACTTCTTCGCTGACGGCGCCGTGTTGCGCGATCAGCTCGGCGGGCACGCCCAGCATCTCGGTCTTGGCTTCGTTGGAGTAGGTTACAAAGCCGCGGTCAAACCATTGGCTGGATCCGGCGAGATCGGTGCAGGCTGCGGCAATCATGCCGCCGGTACAGCTTTCGGCGGTGGCCAGCATCCAGCCTTTTCCCATCAGCATGGCAGCCAGCTGCTGCACCAGCTCTTCAATGTTGTCGCTCTCGGCAGGCATGGCTATCCCCTCTCAATGGATGCTTGCACCATCTCGGTCAGGGCTGGCCGGCAAAGGTTCTAGCCTCCAGCGCAGCCTGAAGCCAAGATGGGCGTTGGCTTGCGGTTCAGTTCACAAAATGCCGCCACAGGGCAATGACCAGCAGCGTGCAGAAGGCGGCGACCAGATCGTCCCACATGATTCCCCAGCCGCCGCGCGGGCCAAAGCCTTTGAAGAGGCGGTCGGCCCATTTGACGGGTTGCGGCTTGACGGCATCAAAAAAACGAAACACGCCAAAGGCCGCCAGCTGCCCCCAGAAGCCCATTGGCATGCAGAGCCACAAAATGATCCACATGGCGACGACTTCGTCCCAGACGATATGGCCGGGGTCGGCCACGCGCAGATGTTGGGCCGTCACGGTGCAGGCCCACCAGCCCACAGGAATGCTGGCTGCGATCACCCAGCCGATCTGGGCGGTGGTGAGCCACTGTGCGAGCATCAGATAGGCCAGCCAGGCCCAGAGCGAGCCCACGGTGCCGGGTGCCAGCCGGGACAGGCCCGAGCCAAAACCCAGCGCAATCAGGTGAGCCGGGTGCTGCAGCATAAAGCGCGCCGTGGGCCTGGCCATGCCCCCTGAGGGTGCTGGCTTTCTAGCTTGAGGTGCTTCGCTATTGATAGCTGATTGCGTAAATGTAGCAGGGGCTACCGAGGTGTTTTCTTGTTGTGGGGGGCGGTCTTCCGTCATGGCCTCCATGATACGCGGCAGCTTCATTGCAGGCCTGTGACCGGCATGTCTTCTGGGAAGCGAATCTGGTGCACGGCCTTGAATTGCGCGCTGCTGCTGGCGGGCAGCTGCAGCTCCCAGGCAATCATGCCGTTCTGGCCGTTCCAGCGGGTGTTGGCCGGTGGCGGCGTGTACTGCGATTGCACGCTGATCTTGTCGTTGCGCGAGACGGGGGCCGCGTCCAGCAGCTGCAGGGCAATGGCCTGGTCGTGGCGGTTGTCCACTGCGTAGCTGCGCACCACGCTGCGCTCGGTCTTGCTGGCCAGAAAGCCGCCGCTGCCGGTGTTGGCTTCTTGCGGCAGACGACGCACGATGACTTTGTCATCCCGGCCAAAAGACAGGCCCTGGGCCAAGGCCTGGGCATTGCCGAAATCGAGCCGACCGTTACCCACAAAAGCTTCATCACGGAACAGCGCGACGCTGCCCGCAGGCCAGATGCCTGCCGGAGCCTGGAGCGTGGCAATCAGATAGGCCGCTTCCTCCATGGCAGGCGCAGCGCGGGTGAGCAAGCTGGCGGCCACAGTCTCCTTGCCCAGCGTGAGGTTCAGGCGCTCGCTGCTGGATGGCACGGTGATGGGGTAGGGCACGACAAATTGCGTGCTGTAGGCGGTATTGATGCTGGAGACATCGAGCTGTGGCAGCTCGGCATCGCCCACAATTTTGGCGGCCGCCATGGGCCTGCGCTCCATGGCCATGGGGGCCGGTGCCGGGGCTGGCATGGCCGGCTGTGCGATGTCCACGATCCACGGCCGGGGCAACGCCCCTTGCGTGCTGCGGGTGGGCTGGCCGGTGGCAAGACGCAAGCGCACATTGCTCCAGTCTTCGCCGCTGCGTTGCACCACCTGGGCCTGGCGCTCCAGCTGAACCGCACCGCTTGCGGTATGCAGTTGGGCCCGATAGCTGGGCTGCCAGCTGGGGCCGCGCACCTGATAGTTCAGCCGTACCGTGGCCGCGCTGCTGCTGGCCAGCTGCACCGCGACCGTCATCACCTGAGACAGGGGCGATTCCGTGCGGTCGCGCTCATAGCTCAAAGGTCGCAGCTGCTGCAGCAAGTCCTGCTTCTGGTTCTGAATCTGGTGGGCGCGCAAGCTGTTGTCGCGGCTGTTCTGGCGCAGGGCCTGTGTGGTGGCGCCAATCTGGGTTGCCGTCACTTTCGCTGCGTCGCCGGGCTTGGCCACGCCTTGCAGATAGTCGCCCACCAGCTTGGCGGCGTTTTCTTCAGCCTCTAGCGCCGCCAGCTGATCTTCAAGGCGGCGAATTTGCGCGTCCAGCGGGCTGCTGCAGTCTTTGGGCGCCGCAGTGCGCTCCTGTATCAGCACCTTCAGGTCACCGACGCGCACGCCGTTGTCGGCACTGATCTGCAGGCTTTGGGTATCCACGCTGGCGGGAAGGCATTCAAAGCGGAGCTGGCGCGTGCCGGCGTTGATGCGGGCCTCGCGCTGCACGGCGGCCACGCCGGGGTAGAGGGTGACTTCGGTGATGGGCGCGCGGCTGCCTGAGACTTGGAGAAGGCTGCCATCTGCGGCCGCATGGGCTGGCAGTGAGGTCTGCATCCATGCCAGCGCGGCGATCAGGGCCGTCAGTGCGGGCAGAGTGAAAGTGGGCGATGCACGGTGGCGGCTGGGGCTCATGGGGCAGGCTCGGGTTCTGGTGAACAGGCCCCGAGCTTAACCGTAGCTCAGTTCACGCCAAAGTGATCGAAGGACTGCCAGAGCGGCTGCATGGCCTGGCCGTCGGCGCCCAGCAGGCGCAGGCCCGGCTTGGCGTCTATGCGGCCTATGCAGCTGACGGCCGTGCCGCTGGCAAGGCCGGCAGCCAGCACTTCGGCGTGGCGCTGGGCCGGTGCGGTAAAGCACAGCTCGTAGTCGTCGCCACCGGCCAGAGTGCATTGTTGCTGCAGATCAAGGCCAAATTGGCTTGTGGCCCATAGTGGATTTACGCTTGCAGCTATCAAAGGGGTAGTGAGGCGGCTGTCCACCGTGGCGCCTACGCCCGAGAGCTCCAGGATATGGCCCAGATCGCCCAGCAGGCCGTCGCTGACATCGAGCGCGCTGCTGGCCAGGCCGCGCAAGGCCAGACCCAGGGCCACGCGGGGCGTGGGCGCTTCCAGGCGCTGGCGAGTTTGCGCCAGCAGTTCTGGCGGCAGTGTGATCTTGCCCAGCAGGGCTTCGAGTGCCAGGCGGGCATCGCCGAGCTGGCCGCTGACCCAGATCTCATCGCCGGCGCGGGCGCCGCTGCGCAGCAGGGCTTGTCCGGCGGGTACTTCGCCAAAGACGGTGATGCAGATGTTCAGCGGGCCGCCCGTGGTGTCGCCGCCGATCAGCTCGCACTCATGGGCATCGGCCAGGGCCAGCAGCCCTTGGGAGAAGTCGCTGATCCAGGCCTCGTCGGCCTGGGGCAGCGACAGGGCCAGCGTAAACGCCAGCGGCCGGGCGCCGCTGGCCGCCAGATCGCTGAGGTTGACGGCCAGGGCCTTGTGGCCCAGCAGGCGCGGGTTCACATCGGCAAAAAAATGGCGTCCCTGCACCAGCATGTCGCTGGAGATGGCCAGCTGCATGCCGGCTGCCGGCGCCAGCAGGGCGCAGTCATCGCCCACGCCCAGAACGGCACGGCGTACGGGCCGCTGAAAGTAGCGGCGGATCAGATCGAATTCACCCATGAGATTGATGCTTGCTTAGGGCCAGAAAAAGCTCAGCGGCCTGCGCCAGAAACGCTGGCGTATGGCTTTGTAGATGCGCGAACGCTCCACGCCGCTGACGTTGTGCGCACGCAGGGCCACGCGAAAAGCCATGTAAAAGCTCACGCCCACATTGAGCGCAGCATTGAAGGGCAGCATGGCCACGGCCCACCACAGCAGGTTGGAGTGCAGCGCTTCCCAGCCCAGCGAGGCCACGGCCACACCGATCTGGCCGGTGGACAGGGTGACGTGGCGCACTTCCAGCCCCAGGCCGAAGAAGGCGGCAAATGCGGGCACCAGGCCCAGCATCAGGCCCAGAGAGATATTGGATGCCAGGCCCGAGATGTTGCGGCGCAAAAAGCGGGCCCAGCGGTCGGCGCGCTGGCTGCCCAGCGCCTGGGTGATGCCAGGGTTGTAGCGGATCACCGAGTCGAGGTTGTGCAGCACAAACCAGTTCTCCACCCAGCCGGCAATCAGGCTGCTGGTGAACAGCAGCACGCCGGTGAAGGCGGCAAACAGCACCGAGGGACCCAGCAGGCTCAGGGACTCGAGCACATGGTTGGCATGGGCTTCGCTCAGCGCCGGATGGCCCACCAGATGGGCATAGCCCACGGACAGCAGCAGGGCAGCAGGAAACACCAGCAGTACATTGCCCAGAATGGCCGCCACCTGCGAGCGCACCAGATGCGCGACCTCATCCACAAACTCCTGTATCGAGGCATCGGTGGGCACATCCTTGAGCTTGGCGGCCATGGCAGGAGCCGTCATGGCCGGCTGCTTGGTGGCCACGGTGAAGTGCAGCATCTGGATCAGCACAAAGCTCAGGGCATAGTTCAGGCCCGCCAGCATGCCGCCCCAGAACACGGACAGCCCCAGCGCGAACAGCGCAAACTTGGCCAGGGTGGTGAAGGCCATCACAAAGCCGCCGCCGGCGGCCTTGACCAGCATCTTGCTGTACTCGGCACCATCGCGGGTGATGTAGTGCTCGCCCGTCTCGGCACTGCGCTCGGCAACCTTGGCGGCCAGCAGCGAGGTGTTGGTGGACATCAGCGCACGCACGCTGCGCCGCTCGATGCCGACGGCGACCAGATTGGCCAGCAGCTCCGAGGTCTCGTAAGCCCGGTCCTGTGCCAGCAGGCAGTCCAGCAGGCGGCGCACGCGCACGATGCGGGCGCGCACCTGGCGCAGACGAAATACCAGCCCCACCGAGACGCCTTCGGCTTCGAAGTAGGTATAGACCGAGGCGACTGCCGCGCGGCAGGCATCGAGTCGTTCGCGCAACTGCGCGGCCGCAGCATCGCGCCGGTCCGTGGTGCGCAGCGGCAGCTGCACCTCCACACGCAGGTTTTCCACGTCGTGAATCAGGGCGTGAAACGGTTTGTCGTCCCGGTTCTTCTCGCTCATGCGCAGGCGCAGCTCGGGCGCAAAGCCGGTGGAGAGAATCTGGCCCGCGCAGTAGGTGATGGCGTCCAGCAAACTGGTTTCCCAGTAATCCTGGCCTTGCTGCGTATCGGGGGCAATCAGAGCCGAGATGCGCGCCATCAGCTGCGCGTCGATGGCGTGCAGCCAGCGGGCGTCAAATTCATCGGGCAAGGCCAGCATGAACAGCTCGGAGGCATCCACGGTCTCGGGCGTGCTGGGCAACAGCTTGTAGCGCAGGCGCTCGGCCACCTCGCTGATCATGGCCGTGCGCGGTGCAAAGCCAAAATCGGCCAGCAGCGCCGTGATGTCCACCGTGTCAATCAGCTTTTGCCACCACAGGCGCAGGCGCAGCAGGGCCTCGGGGTCGGTTTCAAAGGCCTCCACCAACTGGCGCACGCGCTCCACGGCCTGCTCGGTGGAGGGCTGGGGTGCGCGAATCCATTCAAACAGGTGGATCAGCCACAGATGGCGCTGGGCCAGATCGGCCTCAGGGTTCAGAGCGGCCAGCAGGGCGGGTAAATCGAGAGTGTTTCGCTTCATGCGTTCGATCAATGGCGCACATGTCGGATGCGCCGGGATTGAGGGAGCCGCAGGCCGATATTTTTTATAGGAGTGGCCAAGGGCGATACGCTTAGTGCAGCACGCGTGTTTCCGGCATAGGCATCACATCGCCGGATTCATTCATCTGCAGAACGAAGAGCGGAATTTCGCACACAAAGGTTTCACCTTCGTGATTGACGCACAGATACGTGCCCTGCATGGTGCCCGTGGGGGTGCGAAGCTGGCAGCCGCTGGAATACTCGAAGGACTCACCGGGTTGCAGCAGGGGCTGGCGTCCCACGACGCCCAGGCCTTTGACCTCCTCCACGTGGCCCAGTTCGTTGGTGATGACCCAGTGCCGCGCAATCAGCTGCGCCGGGGCATCACCGGTGTTGGTGACAGTAATCGTGTACGAAAACACATAGACGCCGGCGGCAGGAGCGGATTGCTCGGGCAGGTAGGCGGGCTGGACTTGGACCAGAAACTCGTTCATTGGCATGGCCCAATGGTAACTGCGACAATTGCAGACCATGAGCCCCACCTACCGCATTGCCCCCTCCATCCTGTCAGCCGACTTCGCTCGTTTGGGCGAAGAAGTGCGCAACGTCATTGCCGCTGGCTCCGATTGGATCCACTTTGACGTGATGGACAATCACTACGTTCCCAACCTGACTTTCGGTCCCATGATCTGCCAGGCCGTGAAGCCGCATGCCGTGACGCCTGACGGCCGGCCCGTGCCCATCGACGTGCACCTGATGGTCCAGCCTGTGGATGAACTGGCCACGGCGTTTGCCAAGGCCGGTGCCGACTACATCAGCTTTCACCCCGATGCTTCGTTGCATGTGCACCGCAGCATCCAGAACATCAAAAGCCATGGCTGCAAGGCCGGTCTGGTGTTCAACCCTGCAGCGTCGCTTGAAGTGCTGGACTGGGTGATCGAGGACATCGACCTGATCCTGTTGATGAGCGTGAACCCCGGCTTTGGCGGCCAAAGCTTTATTGATAGCACGCTGCGCAAGATCGAAAAGGCCCGCAAGCTGATTGATGCCTCGGGCAAGGACATCCGCCTGGAAGTGGACGGCGGTATCAAGGAAGCCAATATCCGCGCTGTGGCCGATGCCGGTGCCGATACCTTTGTGGCAGGCAGCGCCATCTTTGGCAAGTCCGATTACAAGGCCGTCATCGACGCCATGCGCAAGAACTTGGCCGCCTCCTGAGCGGCTACGCTGCCTCCCCCAGGAAGGGGGACGGCTGCCTTTGCTGCGGGGCAGCCCTGGCTGTGAAGTGATCTGGTTTGAGACCCTCGGTAAAGGCCTGCAGCCTGTGATGCAGGCCTTTTTTATAGTGATTTAGGCTTCTGGTGCTTACAGATAGTGCGCGAGAAGCTATGGAATTGATAGTTATGCAACTGAACTTGCCCGCATCCGGTCAGAGCCTTGATATCGACGCCGTCATGGTCGATCTGGACGGCACCATGGTGAACACATTGGGTGACTTTGCCGAGGCGCTCAACCGCATGTTGGCCGACCTGCAACTGCCGTCGATTGCGCCGCAGGCCATAGAGCACATGGTGGGCAAGGGCTCGGAAAACCTGATCCGCTCCGTGCTCAAGCATGTGGGTGCAGAGCAGGCGGAGGCCCTTTATCCACAGGCCTGGTTGCGCTACGAGCACCATTACCTGACCATCAACGGGCAGTTTGCCGATGTCTACCCCGGCGTGCTGCAAGGCTTGCAGCGCTTGAAGGACGCCGGCCTGCGCCTGGCCTGTCTGACCAACAAGCCGCTGTCTTTTGCCCGGCCGCTGCTGGCCGCCAAGGGGCTGGATGGTTTTTTTGACTGCGTGTTCGGTGGCGATTCTTTCGAGCGCAAAAAGCCCGACCCCATGCCGCTGATCGAAACCTGCAAGGCCCTGGGCAGCCCGCCCGCGCGCACGCTGATGGTGGGCGATTCCAGCAACGATGCACAGGCCGCCCATGCGGCGGGTTGCCCCGTGGTGCTCATGACTTACGGCTACAACCACGGCCAGCCCATTGAAGCCGTGGCAGCGCGGGCGCATCTGGATTCGCTGGACCAGCTCCAGCACGGTTAAGCTCTGGGCCCATGCATGGCTTGCACCTGACCGCCGACCTCTACCAATGCCAGGGCCCGCAGCATTTGATGCTGGAGGCCGAGGCCATTGCCCAGCTGTGCCTGGCCGAGGTGCACAACGCCGGCCTGAGCTGCATGGCCGACAAATGGGTGAGCTTTCCCGGCTGCGATGGGCGGCCCGGCGGGGTGACGGGCACGGTGCTGCTGGCCGAATCGCATCTGGCCATCCACACCTGGCCCGAGAGCGGCAGCGTCACCATCGATGTCTATGTGTGCAATTTTTCGGGCGACAACTCGGCCAAGGCCCACGCCCTGATGGATGCGGTAATTGCCGCCTACGCGCCGGGCAAGCTGCTGCGCCAGCAGCTGCAGCGCGGTGAGTTAGCAAAATAGAGAGCGGCTGGCACAGATGGGATAAGGGCTGGAGCCGAGTTTAGCTCTGGCTTGTGCCCAGCAGGGCTTTTTTGAGTTGCTCATCGGCGGGCTTGGGGCCCAGCCAGATGCCCAGCAGGGCATTGAAGAATTCGGGCTCCTTGAAGGGCTCGCCCTGGGGCTGGCCTTTGACCAGCACCTGCGTGCCCTGGCCGGGAATCCAGTCCACCGAAAAGTTCTCGCCCGCCAGCAGCTTTTTGTGCTGGGTGAAGATGTCGCTCATGCGCATCACGCCGGGAATCAGCCTGGAGAAAGCGGCGCGCTCCATATTGTCTTCCATGCCCCGGGCGAACAGCTTGCCCAGCTCGGCCGAATCGATCTCGCGCAACATGGTCACGCTGATGCGCTTGGGGCCGTTCAACTGGCTGATCTCCTGCAGGCTGTGTGCCGGTTTTTCCAGATACAGGCCGGCGGTATAGACCTTGAAAATCGCCTTGTAGCGCGTTCCCGCGCCGTTGAGCGTCAGCGTCTTGCCCTGCGCTTGCAGCGACGGTGCATAACTCACCCCATTGATCTGCAACGCTGCGGCCGCTGTACTGGTGCTCTGGGCCTGGGCGCTGTGCGCCGCCAGCAGCAGGCCAGCGCTGAAGGCCAAGGCGATGACCGTGCCCGCATGGCGGCGCATGGAACCCGTGTGGAATACCGACATCGTGAATATCTCCTCCATGATGGTCCCGGGCTCTTTGTCTGGCCTGTGCGGCGGCCGCGGTCCGGGAGTGGATCGCCATGTTGAGGGCTGCCATGACGACCCGCAATACGGGCCGCCCCGCAGAGGTGTGCATCCGCTCTCCATGGCAATCAGGCTGGTTGCGCTGCATTTTCTGCCCGCTGTGCGGATGCGCTACACTGCTCGGATCATGTTCATTCATCGCGCGTTCATTGCAGGTTGTGGAGACCGGGGAGCCTGGCCCTGGCGTAAGCCTGCCCAACTGAACAGCTAAAGCACTCCGGCACGAGCCCGGCGTGCACCCGCGGCCCCTTGGGCCAATTGGAATGAACCGGCGCATCTCTTACGCAAACTCTCGCGTCACCTGTCATTGAGATCCAAGCAAGATCAGCAGGTGTGCCATGCGCCATGACTCCCGGAGCAAACCCGTGATCACGGAACTGGAATTCAAGTCTCTTGCGGCCCAAGGCTATAACCGCATCCCCCTGTTGAGCGAGGCGTTTGCCGACCTCGAAACCCCGCTTTCCCTCTATCTCAAGCTGGCTCACGCCAACGGCGACGGCAAGTACAGCTTTTTGCTGGAATCCGTGGTCGGCGGCGAGCGTTTTGGCCGCTACAGCTTTATCGGCCTGCCGGCGCGAAGCTTTGTGCGTGCCAGCGGCTTTGGCGATCAGGCCAAGACCGAGGTGGTGACCGACGGTCAGGTGGTGGAAACCGCCAGCGGCAATCCGCTGGACTTTATCGCCGCCTACCAAAAGCGCTTCAAGGTGGCGCTCTCGCCCGGCCTGCCGCGGTTTTGCGGTGGCCTGGCCGGTTACTTCGGCTATGACGCCGTGCGCTATATCGAGAAAAAGCTGGAGCACTCCTGCCCGCCCGATTCTCTGGGCACGCCCGACATCATGCTGCTGCAGTGCGAGGAAGTGGCCGTCATCGACAACCTCTCGGGCAAGCTGTACCTGATCGTCTATGCCAACCCTGGCGAGGCCGAGGCCTATACCCGCGCCAAGAAGCGGCTGCGCCAGCTCAAGGATCAGCTGCGCTACTCGGTCAGCGCGCCGCAGATTCGTGCCGGAGAAAGCTATCCCGCAGAGCGCAGCTTTGACAAGCAGGACTATCTGGCCGCCGTGCAAAAGGCCAAGGATCTGATTGCGGCGGGCGACTTCATGCAGGTGCAGGTGGGTCAGCGGATTCACAAGCGTTTCACGGCTTCGCCGCTGTCGCTGTACCGCGCGCTGCGCTCGCTCAACCCCAGCCCTTACATGTACTTCTACCATTTCGGAGATTTCCATGTGGTGGGGGCCAGCCCCGAAATTTTGGTGCGCCAGGAAAGCACGCCCGATGGCGAAAAGGTGACAATTCGCCCGCTGGCCGGCACGCGTCCGCGCGGCAACACGCCCGAGTCGGACAAGGCCACGGAGCAGGAGCTGGTGACCGATCCCAAGGAACGGGCCGAGCATGTGATGCTGATCGATCTGGCGCGCAACGACATCGGCCGCATTGCCAAGACCGGCAGCGTGAAGGTGACCGAGGCCTTTGCCGTGGAGCGCTACAGCCATGTCATGCACATCGTGAGCAATGTGGAAGGCCTGCTGCTGGACGGCATGGAGAACATGGATGTGTTCAAGGCCACCTTCCCCGCCGGCACGCTGACGGGCGCACCCAAGGTGCATGCCATGGAAGTCATCGACCAGCTTGAGCCCACCAAGCGCGGCATCTATGGCGGTGCCTGCGGCTATCTGAGCTTTGCCGGCGACATGGATCTGGCGATTGCGATTCGCACCGGCGTCATCAAGGACAACGTGCTCTATGTACAGGCCGCAGCCGGCGTAGTGGCCGATTCCGTGCCCGAGCTGGAGTGGAAGGAAACCGAGCACAAGGCCCGCGCCTTGTTGCGCGCTGCAGAACTGGTTGAGGAAGGTCTGGAATGAGCGAAAACATCTGCAAGGCTTTTGACAAGGCAGCCCCCTGCGCCAGCATGGACGAAGTGCGTGCCGGCGTGAATGCGCTGGATGACGTGCTTGTGCCTCTGCTGGTGGAGCGCAGCGCCTACATGACCCAGGCCGCACGCGTGAAAAACGACGAAGGCCTGGTGCGCGACGAGGCTCGCATCCAGGCCATCGTGGACCGCGTGCGCCCCATGGCAGCCGCTCAGGGCGGTGATGCCGACCTCATGGAGCGCCTGTACCGGGCCATGATGGAGTGTTACATCGATTTCGAACACCAGGAGCTGGCCCGTCTGCGCGGCCAAGGTCTGCAACCGCGCGCGCCAGGCGCTGCCCAGGAGTAAGCCATGAAGCTCTTGATGATCGACAACTACGACAGCTTTACCTACAACATCGTCCAGTACTTTGGCGAGCTGGGTGCCGAGGTGACCGTGGTGCGCAACGACGAAACCACGGTGGCCGAAGTGGAGGCGCTGATGGCGCGCGAAGGCATTGAGCGCCTGGTGATCTCGCCCGGCCCCTGCTCGCCGGCCGAAGCCGGGATATCCGTGGCTGCGATCAAGCACTTTGCCGGCAAGCTGCCGATTTTGGGCGTCTGCCTGGGCCACCAGAGCATTGGTGCCGCCTTTGACGGTGACATCATCCGCGCCGGCCAGCAAATGCACGGCAAGACCAGCGTGATCCACACCGATCAAAAAGGCGTGTTTGCCGGTCTGCCCCTGGAGTTCACCGTCAACCGCTATCACTCGCTGGTGATCGACCGGAAAACGCTGCCCGACTGCCTGGAAATCACCGCCACCAGCGAAGATGGCGAAATCCAGGGTGTGCGCCACAAGACGCTGGCCATCGAGGGAGTGCAGTTCCACCCCGAGAGCATTCTGACCGAGCACGGTCATGCCATGCTGAAGAACTTTCTTGAGCAGAACTAAGCTGAATTTCACTCATTAATCAGTAGCTGTTGGCGTTTGATATGGCTTGATTTCAAGCTGAATTCATTTTGAATTCAAGATAAAACAAGTGCCAGCAGCTCTTAAAAGCATAGAGAGATTGGCCATGATTACTCCCCAGGAAGCGCTGCAGCGCACCATCGAGCACCGCGAAATCTTCCACGACGAGATGCTGCACCTGATGCGCATGATCATGCGCGGCGAGCTCTCGCCGGTGATGACGGCCTCCATACTCACCGGCCTGCGTGTGAAGAAGGAAACCATTGGCGAGATCTCGGCCGCGGCCGAGGTGATGCGCGAGTTCTCCAACAAGGTGAACGTGCATGACAAAAACCATCTGGTGGATATCGTGGGCACGGGCGGCGATGGCGCGAACACCTTCAATATCTCCACCTGCTCCACTTTTGTGATTGCGGCGGCTGGCGGCAAGGTCAGCAAGCATGGCGGGCGCAGCGTGAGCAGCAAGTCCGGCAGCGCCGATGCCATGGAAGCGCTGGGCATCAACATCAACCTCAATGCCGCGCAGATTGCAGACTGCATACGCGATGTGGGCATTGGTTTCATGTTCGCGCCCAATCACCATCCGGCCATGAAGAATGTGGCGCCGGTGCGCAAGGAGCTGGGCGTGCGCACCATCTTCAATATTCTGGGCCCGCTGACCAACCCGGCCAGTGCCCCGAATATCTTGATGGGCGTGTTCCACGAAGATTTGGTCGGCATCCAGGTGCGCGCTCTGCAGCGTCTGGGCGCTGAGCATGCGCTGGTGGTCTATGGCCGCGACGGCCTCGATGAGATCAGCCTGGGTGCCGGCACTCTGGTGGGCGAACTCAAGGACGGCGTGGTGCGTGAATACGAAATCCACCCCGAAGACTTTGGTCTGCGCATGGCGGGCACGCGCTCGCTGAAAGTGGAAAACCCCGAAGAGTCCAAAGCCATGCTGCTGGGCGTGCTGCAGGGCGAGCAAGGCCCGGCGCGCGATATCGTTTGCCTGAATGCCGGCGCCGCGTTGTATGCGGCCAACGCGGCCAGCTCCATTGAAGATGGTCTGGGGCGTGCGCAAAGCGCGGTGGACAGCGGCGCGGCACTGAAAAAGCTGCAGGAACTGGTGCGCTATACACAGCAATTTTCGGCCCAGGCATAAGTCTGTGGGCCATGAACGAATTCAAGGATGAATCCATGTCTGACATTTTGAAGAAAATCTGCGACGTCAAAGTCCAGGAAGTGGCAGCCGCCAAGAATCGCCTGTCTTTTGAAGACATGCGCCGCGATGCCGAAAGCCGCGTATCGACCCGCGATTTTGTGGGCGCGCTGCGCGCCAAGATCGCGGCCGGCCAGGCTGCCGTGATTGCCGAAGTCAAGAAAGCCAGCCCCAGCAAGGGCGTGATCCGCCAGGACTTCGATCCTGCCGACATCGCCCAGAGCTATATGGTGGGCAATGGCAAGATCAATGCCGCCTGCCTGTCGGTACTGACCGACCGCCAGTTCTTTCAGGGCCAGCCCGACTTCTTGAAGCAAGCCCGTGCCAGCACCACGCTGCCTGTGCTGCGCAAGGATTTCATGGTCGACCCCTATCAGATCTATGAGTCGCGAGCCATGGGTGCCGATGCCATCTTGCTGATCGCCGCCTGCCTGGATGATGCGCAGATGGTCGATATGGAACAGATTGCCCGCAGCCTGGATATGGCCGTGCTGGTGGAAGTGCATGATGCCAAGGAGCTGGAGCGTGCTCTCAAGCTCAAGACCGAGTTGGTGGGCATCAACAACCGCGATCTGCGCAGTTTCGAAGTCCATATCGAAACCACGCTGGAGCTGCAGAAAAACGTGCCTGCCGATCGCCTGCTGGTGACCGAATCGGGCATTTTGACCTCCGCCGACGTGAAGACCCTGCGCGACGCCGGCATCAACGCCTTCCTGGTGGGCGAGGCCTTTATGCGTGCACCCGAGCCCGGCGAAGCTCTGGCCAAGCTGTTTGCTTGAGGGGGTAGGGGTTCAGTCCAGAGGCTGAACTTCTGTATCCAGAAAATAGCCTGCGCTGCGCTTGGTCTTGAGCAGCACGGGCGCGCCTTTCCTGCTTTCGATCTTGCGGCGCAGACGCAGTATCTGCACATCAATGGCGCGGTCGTAGGTTTTGTCTTCGGCCTGGGTCATGTCCATGATGGAGTCACGGCTCATGATTTTTCGAGGGTGTTTGAGCAAGATCAGCAGCAGGGCGTACTCGGTCTTGGTCAGACTCACCTCCTGGCCGTCGCAGCTGCGCAGCTTGCGTGAGCGCGTATGCAGCTCCCAGCCGGCAAATCGGAAGCCCTTGGCCGCAAGGCCGGATTCCCCATGGTGAGCAGAGCTGGAATGCAGAACCTGGGTGGCAGCAGCGAATGGGTGCATAGGAACTCCTGTTCAAGCCAGTGCTTGCGCCAACGGTGCTAGATAGCGATCAGCTTGGTATGCAGCAATTTTTGGTACTTTTGTAACCTTTGTCACTCACTGATATCAGGTATTTTGCTGGCCTGTTCTGCGCTTTTCCCATGCGTTGCGGTGTGAGAACCTGAAAATTCGGCAATGAGCCATACGATGACAAACTCTTCAAACTCCCACCCTGCTGGCACATCGCAGTTGCAGACGGCCCATCCTGCTGACTGGTCCGTGGCCTCCGGCTGGAAGCCGGTGGTGGATCAATTTTTCGCCGCAGCTGCAGGTCAACGCCTGCAGGCCTATCTGCAACAGCGTCTGGATGCGGGTGCCGTGATTTTTCCGCCTCAACCTCTGCGGGCGCTGGAGCTGACTGCACCCGAAGACGTGCGGGTGGTCATCCTGGGGCAGGACCCCTACCATGGCCGTGGTCAGGCCGAGGGGCTGGCTTTCTCCGTCGCGCCGGGCGTGCGCATACCGCCCTCGCTGCAAAACATCTTCAAGGAAATGTTGCGGGATCTGGGAACGCCATTTCCCGCCTTTCCCCAGCCGGGCGGCAGTCTGGTGGCGTGGGCGCAGCATGGCGTGTTGTTGCTCAACACCTGCCTGACCGTGGAAGAAGGTCAGGCCGCCAGCCACAGCAAGCGTGGCTGGGAGGCGTTGACCGACGCCATCATTCGCCAGGTGGCAGAGCAAGGCCGTCCCACGGTGTTCATGCTGTGGGGCGCACATGCGCAATCGAAGCGAGCGTTTATTCCCGAGGACAAGGGGCATCTGGTGCTGATGAGCAACCACCCGTCTCCGCTGTCGGCCCTGCGCCCGCCAGTTCCTTTCATGGGCAACGGCCACTTTGGCAAGGCACGCGAGTTCCGGCTTGAGCACGGATACTGAGTCGCCTGGCGGCTGCTTTCAGCGGGATTCGCGCACCGTCAGCCAGGCACTGAGCGCGCCGCCCAGAGCAATGATCAGCATGCCCATGACTGCCCATTGGTCGGGGATGTGGCGGTAGAGCAGCCAGCCGGCCATGGCCGCAAACAGGATCTGGCTGTAGAGGTAGGGCGTAATCGTGGCCGGTTTGGCGTATTCGTAGGCCTTGAGCATCAGCAGGTGGCCGATGGCGCTGCCGACCCCCATGGCCGCTATGCCGGCAAGCATTGCCGGGCTTGATAGCTGCGCGGAGGCAGTCCAGATCCAGGGCAGACTGAAGCTGGTCAGCAGCAGTGCAAACA